>NZ_LNCE01000039.1:0-38670 GCF_001445815.1 Janthinobacterium sp. Ant5-2-1
GGGTACGTTCCGATATATTACTCACCCGTTCGCCACTCGCCACCAGAGCAAGCTCCGTGCTGCCGTTCGACTTGCATGTGTAAGGCATGCCGCCAGCGTTCAATCTGAGCCAGGATCAAACTCTTCAGTTTAATCTCTGTTACTTTGCCATTTTATTGGCACCGTCATTGCTGACGGGTCGCTCACTCAAAAAACTGACAGGCTACTTCCGAAGAAGTATCCTATTTCATTATTTCTTGTGAACATTTGATATTTTAAGTTAGACGCCAATCCGAAGATTGACGCTGCACTCACATCAAATGCCCACACTTATCGACTGTTAATTGTTAAAGAACTGTATTCGGTACTGCTTTCGCGCTATCGACAAAGCGTTGTGTTTGTCAGCTGCGAAGAAGGAAGAGTATGAAGCAATTTGCTACGTCCGTCAACTCCTTCTTTTTCTCTACTTTACTCAGCATTTGCATGCGTCGTTCAGCGAGGGGGCGAATTATAGCCCTGCCCAGCACTCCCCGCAAGCGCTATTTATCTCCCCTAACCGCCCAGCAAGCCTTGCCTTCACTTCAAGCGCCTTTTTGTGCAGCCTGTCGCAATCGGCTGGCATAGTTCGTGGTCTTTAGGCACAGTGGCAACATCAGACTCTGACGCTACGCAACCACGGGTTAAACTTGCCCGCTGCGTCGATTAACTCTTGTACTTGAAAGTGCCCTCATGCTTCCGATTTCCAGCCTGCCTGAATTGTTGAAAACCATCCTCGCTTGGTTGCAACGGGCATTCGACGCGACGACGACCTGGGTCACCCAACTATCCTGGTGGAAATTCTTCCTGTTCGCCGCGCTGGCCCTGATCGCCGGTTCCATTTTGCAAGATGAGCTGTTCTCGTCCGGCCCGGATGAAGAAGTAGTCATCAAGTCGCATAAACGCAGCAACAAGGGCTCGGGTGAAACCAATATCCTGATCGACGATACGGGCATCCATTTCAATCCCCGCAACGGCAAGAACCGGCGCAGCAGCGCGGCCGATGCAGCCAGCGATCCGGCCGATGCCGCCGAGGCGGACGCTCAAGCCAGTGCCGTACCTCCAGAGCCGCCTCAACCACCGGCCGCTCCCGCCAAGCCCAACTATCCAGTAACGACCAATGCCTCTGGCGAAGAAGTCCATATTGAATTGCCGCCGCAAATCGGCGAAGAGCTGTCGAACGCCATCGAAGAAGCCGTCGATGATGCGGCAGAACAAAAAGTGTCGCGCTATCACCAGCAAGCCTCGACCTGGTTCAAGAGCTTTGTGTCCTTGCTGGTATTGGCCCTGTTCGCCATGAAAGCGCTGGTCGGCGGCAAGAAACGCGCGGAAGCGGAAACCGTCACGGCGAATGAGGCGGCCGAGCGTGAATCCATGCAGCGCCAGCTCAGCGAAGCGAAGATGCAGATGATGCAGGCGCAAGTCGAGCCGCACTTCCTGTTCAATACGCTTGCCTCCGTCGAACACCTGATCCAGGTCGACCCGCCGCGCGCGGCCAAGATGCAGCGCAGCCTGATCCAGTATCTGCGCGCCGTGCTGCCGCAAATGCGCGACAACGCCCTGATTACCAACCTGGGCCGTGAGGCGGACATGGTGCAAGCGTACTTGAACCTGCTGAAAATGCGCATGGAAGAACGCCTGACCGTCGATTTCCAGATTCCCGACGGCCTGCGCAGCGCCGCCTTCCCGCCGATGATGCTGCAATCGATGGTGGAAAATGCCATCAAGCACGGTCTGGAAGTCAAACCGGAAGGCGGCACGTTGCGCATCGTGGCCGAAGTAGCGCACAGCAAGCTGCGCGTGACGGTCACCGATGACGGCCTGGGCTTTGGCGTGGTCCCCAGCGATGGCACGGGACTGGGCTTGCCCACCATCCGCGAGCGTTTGAAGCTGCTGCATGGCGACCAGGGCAGTCTGACCATTACGCCAAATCAACCGTCCGGCGTGTGCGCCGTGATCGAAGTGCCCTATCAATTGTCCAAATAAGACAGAGTAGTTGATAAAAACGCTAAATCATTGAATAATCAATCTTCGCCTGTTCACACTTGAGACCTATGCCTACCGCTATTATTGCCGACGACGAAAGACTGATGCGCGACCAGCTGCGCCTGCGCCTGGGCCAGGCCTGGCCCGAACTGGAAATCATCGGCGAAGCCAAGAATGGCGACGAAGCGATCGAACTGGTGGAACAACTCAAGCCCGACTTTGCCTTCCTCGATATCCGCATGCCGGGCAAGACGGGCATGGAAGCGGCGCAAGTAATCGGCAGCAAGACGCATATCGTCTTCGTCACGGCCTATGACAGCCACGCCGTCGAAGCCTTCGAACGGGGCGCCGTCGATTACGTGCTCAAGCCGCCCGAGCATGAACGCTTGCTGGTGACGGTGGAGCGCCTGAAAACGCACTTGAACAAGCCGGCCCTGGATGTCAACAGCAGCGTCACAGCCATGCTGTCGCAACTGGCGGAAAAAATCACGGCCAAGCCCACCTATTTGCAATGGATACAGGCCAGCATCGGCCAGGACTTGCGCATGATTCCCGTGGAAGAGATCCTGTTCTTCCGTTCTGACGAGAAATACACCTGCGTGCAGACAGCCAAGTATGAGGCGCTGATCCGCAAACCCGTGCGCGACCTGGCCGAAGAGCTCGATCCTTCGCTGTTCTGGCAAATCCACCGCGCCACCCTGGTCAACGTGAATGCCATCGAAGGCGTGACGCGCGACATCCGCGGCCGCCATCTGGTGCTCATCAAAGGCAAGTCCGACAAGCTCGAAGTGAGCCGCAGCTTCTTGCACCTGTTCAAGCAAATGTAAGTCTCTCGCCGCCGCCCGGCCCAGGCCGGCGCGGCGCACCACTCTCTTCTGCCCCCTTCCTGCGCCACATCAAGCCGCGCCGCGCCAACAGGCATACGCTATAGAAATTCCTGCCCGCCCCTGCCTTCGCCCACGTTCGCAAGGAGACCCCAATGCCCGACCGAGGCAGCCCCACACTGCTGCGCATCTTGCCGCTGGGTATGGCGGCGGCGCTTTTGCTGTACATGTTTCCTCCACTGAAAGCCCGCCGGCAACAGCAGGCGCGCGGCCAGGCCATCATCGACAGCGCCAGCGACGCCATCATCAGCATCGACAGCCGGCAAATCATCCTGCATGCGAACGCGGCTGCGGCCAGATTGTTCGACGACACGCCGGCCGGCATGCGCGGCATGCGCCTGGGCCACTACATCCTGCGCGACTTACGTACTCTCGGCAGCCTGGGCACGCACGATGGCGATCCGCCGTTTGACGACATCAGCCTGGAGCTGCGCCTGACGGGCCGGCGCGCCACCGACTACACCTTGACGGGAAGGCGCAGCGATGGCGCCATGTTTCCCCTGGAAGGCTCGCTCTCGGCCATGCAGGAAGATGGCCAGAGCGTGTTTACCATCATCGTGCGCGACATCAGCGCGCGCCAGCAGATGCATGAACAGCTGGCCCGCTCCTTTTCGCAATTGCGTGAATTATCAAGTGCGCTGCAAACCATCCGCGAAGAAGAGCGCAAGCATATCGCGCGTGAATTGCATGACGACCTGGGGCAATTGCTGGCCACCTTGCGCGTCGACCTGACCCTGGTGCGCCAGCACACGGACACCACCGCCTCCCTGCAAGCGTTGCTGCACAGCATGGACGGCTTGCTGGTGACGGCCATCACCTCGTTGCGGCGCATCGCCAGCAACCTGCGTCCGCGCGCGCTCGATGAAGGGGGATTATATTTTGCGCTACAAAAACTGCGTCACGACTTCCTGCTGCGCCGCGCCATCCATTTTGACTTGCTGGCCGACGAAGCCGACCTCGTGCTCGACGATGCGCGCAGCACAGCCATCTACCGCATCGTGCAGGAAGCGCTGACGAATATCGCGCGCCATGCCGAAGCGAGCCACATTACCATCGCCCTGCACCGGATCGACTCTTCCTTGGCAATCACCATCCAGGATGATGGCCGCGGCATTGCCGAGCACGACCTGGAAAAAGCCACGGCGCTTGGCTTGCTGGGCATGCGCGAACGGGTGTGGGGCTTGAATGGCAATATCCATATCGGTACCGATAGCGAGCTGGGCGGCACACGCATCGAAATCTCGCTGCCCATGCATGCCGAGGCGGCGGAAACGGCCACACAATAAAAAAGGCGCCCGCAGGCGCCTTTGCTTCGTCGCATCGAATGATGCTTAGAATTTGTGTGCCAGGCCAATCTGGTACGAAGTCAGCGACTTGACGCGCTCGCGGCCAGCGTAAGCGTACACGTCGGTGCGCTTCGACAGGTGGTAGTCATAACCAACGCCGAATTCCTTGATGGTGTCCTGATCCTTGAACTTGTTGTTGCTTTGTTCTTGCTTGCCATACGACACTTTGGCATCGCCGCCGCCAACCGTGTAGTTCAGGCCGATCAGGTAGGACTTGAATTCACCGGTCGTGGCAACCTTGGTGTCGCCTTTCGAGTAGGCGGCCGTGATCTTGGCTGGGCCGAATTTATAGCCGCCGCCGATGGACCACAGGTCAGGCTTGGCGGCCGTTGCCGTTGCTTGCACGGCTTTTTCGTAGCCAGCGTGCAAGCTGATCGGGCCGTTGTCGTAGGTTGCCAGGCCGATCACGCCCGCGTCAGCACTGTTGACTTCGCTCAGCACGTACTGCAGGCTGCCCACGAAACCTTCAAAGCTTGGGCTGTTGTAGGTGACGGCATTGTTGACGCGCGACGAGCCGACACCCGAACGCAGCAGGGTTTCATTGTTCTTGCCGACCACACCGTAGGTGTTGAATGGGTCGACACGGGCGATGGTGCCATCGACCAGGTTCTTGGTGCGGCCCAGGATGGCGGTACCGAAAGCGCCTTTCAAGCCTACATAAGCTTGACGGTCGAACAACACGCCTTTTTGCGCGCCGGTGTCAGCCAGGAATTCACTTTCCAGATTGAAAATTGCGGACAGGCCGCCACCCAGATCTTCCGTACCCTTGAAACCAAGGCGCGACGCATTGTTTTCGCGTTGTACCGTCGGCTGGCCAGTGGTCTTGGCAATACCGAGGTCAACCAGGCCATACACGGTGACGTTCGATTGTGCTTGTGCCGTAGCTGCTGCGAAGGTGCCGATGATCAATGCTGCCAGAGTAATTTTTTTCACTTGAGATTCTCTACATTAGGTTGGACAAGAGTGGTGCTGCTTAGCTGCTGAACCGAATCATGCCCATCAAATACTTCAACAATATGACATCGACAAGATGTTGCTTTTTGGCACAACGTCGTGTCAGATAAAAACAACAGGCGAAAAAAAACCGCCCGGAGGCGGTTCCTGCGGCAACAGCTTACTTCAGGCGGCAGCTCAGCAGCCAGTAGTATTCCAGCCGCTTCATGCGGATTTCGCGGGCCGAGTGGGCAAACTTCTTGCGCAGGTGACTATCCGATGGGAAATTCTTCAGCACTTCATAGCGCTCGCCCGCGTCCGTCGTGCGGAACTGGTGGGTATTGCCTTCCAGGTCGGTACGCGCGATCACGGTGCTGCTGCCATCGACATAGGAATTGTCGATCAGCACCAGCAGAATGTCCTTGCCCAGCTTGCTGCGCAATTGCTTCAGGTATTTGTCCTGGTCTTCGCGCTTGACGTGCGACCACCAGAAACCGGCGAACACGGCAGTGAACTTGCCCTGCAAGTCATCGGGCAAGTTAAAGGCGTCAAGCTTGGCGAACGTGACGTTGTCGGGCAAGCCGCGCGATTGGGACAGCGCCAGCATTTCATCGTTGATATCGGTGGCCAGTACGGACTCGGCCGACTCGGCGACCACTTCCGTCCAGTAGCCCGTGCCGCAAGCCAGCTCCAGCACGGTGTGGCCTTCCAGCACGTCGGCAATCTTGTCGCGCAACACTTCCAGGTCTTCCTGGCGTTCGGGCTTGTCATAGACGCGCTCGTACTGCTGCGCGATGGTGGCGTAATATTTGGCAAGCTGATCGGTAATCATTGTTTCTTCTCTTCTTAAATAATCTTGGCCAGGCAACCGCCCGGCCGGCTTCATGCATTGTTTATAGTTCGTAGTGCTCTTTATCACCGCTCATCGCCTGCTCGATGAGCTTGCGGTTCAGGGTCGGCGTCAGCAACTCGATAAAGGTATAGATATAGCTGCGCAAATACGCGCCCTGCTTGACGGCCACGCGCGACACATTCATGCCGAACAGATGGCCGACAGGGATGGCGCGCAAGCCTTTGTCGCGCTCGGCATCGAAGGCCATACCCGCTATGATACCAATCCCCATGCCCAACTCGACATAAGTCTTGATCACGTCCGCATCGATGGCTTCGAGCAAGATGTCCGGTTTCAGGCCGCGCAGCACGAAAGCGTGATCGATCTTGTTGCGTCCGGCGAACGCGCTGTCATAGGTAATCAGGGGGAAAGCGGCGATTTCTTCCAGGGTCACGGACTTCGATTTGAGCAGCGGATGGTCGACGGGCACCACTACCACGTGCTCCCATTGATAGCATGGCAAGGTGATCAAGCCATCGATGGCGGCAATCGACTCCGTGGCGATGGCCAGATCGGCCTGGTCGCGCTGCACCATCTCGGCGATCTGGCGTGGATTGCCTTGCAGTAAAGACAATCTTACTTTCGGGAACTTCAGCATGAAGGCTTGCACGACCTTGGGCAAAGTGTAGCGCGCCTGTGTATGCGTGGTGGCAATGGTAAAGCTGCCGCTGTCCTGCGCCGCGAATTCCTTGCCGATGCGCTTCATGCTGTCGATTTCCTGCATGATCAGCTCGACCGATTCCAGCACCAGGCGGCCCGGCTCCGTCAAACCGCGGATGCGCTTGCCATGGCGCGTGAAAATATCCACGCCCAGCTCTTCCTCCAGCTCGATGATGGCTTTCGATACGCCCGGTTGCGACGTGAACAAGGCCTTGGCGGCGTCCGTCAGGTTGTAATTCTGCCGGACCGCTTCGCGCACGAAGCGCAGTTGATGGAGATTCATTGCTGGTTTGCCCTAGATTGCCGTGATTTGCCGAGTTTCCACCCCACCCATGATTTTGCGTTCATGCATATACGCATATCGCATATAAGCAAATGCGTACTTAGTAGTTTGGAATAAACACTAAGTTTATTACTATTGCGGGTACTTTGGGGGTGCAAGCATGACTTTGTCTTATATAGTCTCAGGATTTGCCGTAGGATTACTCGTAGGAATGACCGGCGTGGGCGGTGGCTCGCTGATGACGCCGCTGTTAACCCTGCTGTTTGGTGTGCCGCCTTCCGTGGCCGTGGGCACCGACCTGGCGTTCGCCTCGATCACCAAGAGCGCCGGCACCTTGACGCACCGCCTGCGCGGCACCATCCGCTGGGATATCGTCAAGCGCCTGTGCATCGGCGCCCTGCCCGCCGCCGTCCTCGCGACCCTGGCGCTCAAATCGTTCGGCACCCTGTCGCCGGAAATCGGCCAGATCATCCGCTACTCGATCGCCGGCTCCGTGCTGCTGACCGTCGTGGCACTGATTTTCAAGGGCCGCATGCTGGCCTGGATCAATGCACACCCCGAGAAACAATTGCAAGGCAACAAGCTTGCCGCCGCGACCATCATTGCCGGCGCCGTGCTGGGCGTGCTGGTGACGGTCTCGTCCATCGGCGCCGGCGCCATCGGCGCGACCTTGCTGGTGATGCTGTATCCACGCATGAGCTCGGCCGAAGTGGCGGGCACCGATATCGCCTACGCCGTGCCCCTGACGGCCATCGCCGCCCTGGGCCACTGGTGGCTCGGCTCCATCCACTGGGAATTGCTGGCCTCCTTGCTGGTCGGCTCCCTGCCCGGCATCACGCTCGGTTCCTGGGTCGCCCGCTCCGTGCCGGAAAAGTTTTTACGCGTGTTGCTGGCGATGACCTTGACCGGCGTGGCAGTGAAGCTAATCTATTAATTACCGAACAAGTGACAAGAGCAGTATCAAGAACATAATCCCAGGCAATCTTCCAGCACCCCGGCTTTTTTAGGAATTGATATGTACCATTACGATCAGTACGACCACCTCATCATCAAAGAACGCATCGCCCAGTACCGAGACCAGGTTGCGCGCCGTATCGCCAATGAACTGACGGAAGAGGAATTCATTCCGCTGCGCCTGCAAAACGGCCTGTACATGCAACGCCACGCCTACATGCTGCGCATCGCCGTGCCGTACGGCTTGCTTTCGGCTAAGCAGATGCGCATGTTCGCGCACATCGCGCGCAAGTACGACCGCGGCTATGGCCACTTCACGACGCGCCAGAACATTCAGTTCAACTGGATCGAACTGGAGCAGACGCCCGATATCCTGACGGACCTGGCTTCCGTGGAAATGCACGCGATCCAGACGTCGGGCAACTGTATCCGTAATACAACATCGGACCCGTTCGCCGGCGTCGCGGCCGATGAAATCATCGATCCGCGCCCGTACGCGGAAGTATTGCGCCAGTGGAGCACCTTCCACCCCGAGTTCATCGCCCTGCCGCGTAAATTCAAGGTCGCCATCAATGGCGCCGAGGAAGACCGCGCCGCCATCGCCGTGCACGATATCGGCTTGACGGCCGTGCGCAACGAAGCTGGCGAAGTGGGCTTCAAGGTCATGGCCGGCGGCGGCATGGGCCGCACGCCTATCCTGGGTAGCGTCGTGCGCGACTTCCTGCCGTGGCAGCATTTGCTGACGTACATCCAGGCCATCATGCGTGTGTACAACTTGCACGGCCGTCGCGACAACAAATACAAGGCGCGCATCAAGATTTTGTTGAAAGCCATCGGCGTGGAAGAATTCACGCGCCAGGTGGAAGCAGAGTGGGTCGATCTGAAGGACGGTCCGGAAACCTTGACGGCCGAGGAAATGCAGCGCGTGGCGGACTTCTTCAATCCACCCGCCTACCTGGCCTTGCCGGAACTCGACTACAAGCTTGAACACGCGGACAACAAGGCCTATGTGAACTGGCTGGCGCGCAACGTCAAGCCGCACCAGCGCCCCGGCTACGTGGCCGTCGTGCTGTCCCTGAAGAAAACGGGCGTGCCGCCGGGCGACGCGACGGCCGAGCAGATCGACTTCGTGGCCGATCTGGCCGACCGCTACAGCTTTGGCGAACTGCGCGTGACGCACGAGCAAAACCTCGTGCTGGCTGACGTGGAACAATCGAAACTGTTCAAACTGTGGCAGGAAGCCAAGGCGCATGGCTTGGCCACGCCGAACATCGGTTTGCTGACCGACATGATCTGCTGCCCTGGTGGCGATTTCTGCTCGCTGGCCAACGCCAAGTCCTTGCCGATCGCGGCCGCCATTGCCGAACGTTTCGACAGCATCGACTTCCAGCACGACATCGGCGAGATCGAACTGAATATTTCCGGCTGCATCAATGCCTGCGGCCACCATCACGTGGGCAGCATCGGCATTCTCGGCGTCGACAAGGATGGCAGCGAATGGTATCAAGTGTCGATAGGCGGCGCGCAAGGCAATAACGCGGCCATCGGCAAGATCATCGGACCATCGTTCTCTTCCCTGCAGATGCCTGAAGTCATCGGCCGCCTGCTGCACGTCTACGTGCGCGACCGCCACGAGGGCGAGCGCTTCGTCGACACGGCCCAGCGCCTGGGCCTGGCGCCGTTCAAGGAACACGTATATGCAACGCCGATCACGGTCGGCAACCTGGTGGGAGAAGACGAATATGTTTGAAGTACGCGAAGAAATCATCAAGAACGCCGCCGTGGTGCCGAATACCTGGGGCTTGCTGCGCCTCGATGAAAACGACACGCCGGAAACGGTCGTCGTGCCTGCCGGCAAGGTCATCGTGCCCCTGCTCGTATGGCAAGCCCAGCGCGAGACCCTGGCCGCCCGCCTGCCCGACATCGGCGTGTGGCTGGCCAGCGACGAGCGCCCGGAAGAACTGGCGGCCGACGTGGCGCAACTGCCCGTCATCGGTGTGGACTTCCCGAAATTCACGGATGGCCGCGGCTATTCCATCGCCTTCAACCTGCGCGCCCGTCTCGGTTTCCAGGGTGAATTGCGGGCCATCGGCGACGTGCTGCGCGACCAGCTGTTTTCCATGCACCGGGTCGGCTTCGATGCGTATGCGACGCGCCCGGACCGCAGCATCCATGACGCCCTGAAAGGTTTATCTGTCTTTTCGGAAACCTACCAGGCCTCGTGGGATCAAAAGTCGCCGCTGTTCCGCCGCCACCAGCGCGAAGGCCAGAATCCTGACCTCGACAACGCGGCCGGCATCTGAGGACCAATCATGAGCGATTTGACTTCTTTGATTCACGCCACCGAGCAAACGCTGACACGCATCGCCGCGGATTTTTCGCCGGCCGTGTTCGCGTCCAGCCTGGCAGCCGAAGACATGGTGCTGACCGACATGATACTCAAGGCGAAGCTGCCCATCGGCATCTTTTCCCTGGAAACAGGCCGGCTGCACCAGGAAACCCTGGCCGTGCTCGACAAGGTCAAGACCCGTTACGACCACGACATCACCCTGTACCGTCCGCAGCCGGAAGCCGTCGCTGCCTACGTGGAACAGAACGGTCTGAACGCGTTCTACAATAGCGTCGAGATGCGCCGCGAGTGCTGCCGCATCCGCAAGGTCGAGCCGCTGGGCCGCGCCCTGGCCGGCAGCAAGGCCTGGGTCACGGGACAGCGCCGCGCACAGTCCACCACGCGCGCCGAATTGCACGTGCAGGAAGACGACGCGGCCCACGCCATGACGAAATTCAATCCTCTGGCAGACTGGTCGGAAGAAGACGTGTGGGCCTACATCCGCGCCAATGACGTGCCGTACAACGCGCTGCATGACCAGGGCTACCCGTCGATCGGCTGCGAACCGTGCACGCGGGCCGTGCAGCCAGGCGAAGATGTGCGCGCCGGACGCTGGTGGTGGGAAAACCCGGATTCGAAAGAATGCGGCCTGCACATGGTGGACGGCAAACTGATACGCATCAAATCCGTGGCAGCCTGAACAGACACAACAGACTCAGCAGAACAAGAAAGCACCCTATATGAGCAATATTTTGAACCAGCGTCACCTCGACAGCCTTGAATCGGAAGCCATCCACATCATGCGCGAAGTGGCGGCCGAATCGGCCAACCCTGCGCTGCTGTTTTCCGGCGGCAAGGATTCCGTCGTCCTGCTGCGCCTGGCCGAAAAAGCCTTCCGCCCAGGCAAGTTCCCGTTTCCCCTCGTGCATATCGACACGGGCCACAACTTCCCGGAAGTCATCACTTTCCGTGACAAGAAAGTGGCGGAACTGGGCGAGCGCCTGATCATCGGCTCAGTGGAAGACTCGATCAAGCGCGGCACCGTGCGCCTGCGCAACCCGGCCACGGATTCGCGCAATGCGGCCCAAGCCGTGACCTTGCTGGAAACCATCGCCGAATACAAATTTGACGCCTGCATCGGCGGCGCCCGCCGCGATGAAGAAAAAGCCCGCGCCAAGGAACGCATCTTTTCGTTCCGCGACGAATTTGGCGCCTGGGACCCGAAAGCCCAGCGTCCGGAATTGTGGGACCTGTATAACACCCGCGTCCATCCCGGTGAAAACATGCGTGTCTTCCCCATCTCGAACTGGACGGAACTGGACGTGTGGCAATACATCGCCCGCGAGCAACTGGAATTGCCGCCGATCTACTTCGCGCACGAGCGCCAGGTGATCCCGCGCAACGGCTTGCTGGTACCGCTGACGGATCTGACGCCGCCGCGCGAAGGCGAAACGGTGGAAACGCAAGTCGTGCGCTTCCGCACGGTGGGCGATATCTCGTGCACCTGCCCCGTGTCGTCCGATGCGGCGACGGTGGACGCCATCATCGCCGAGACGGCAATCACGCAAATCACGGAACGTGGCGCCACCCGCATGGATGACCAGACTTCCGAAGCCTCGATGGAAAAACGCAAGAAAGCAGGGTATTTCTAATGAACGCAGCAATCCAGAACACCAACCTCACCGACAGCCTGGAGCGCGGCATGCTGCGCTTCATCACGGCCGGTTCCGTCGATGACGGCAAGAGCACGCTGATCGGCCGTTTGCTGTTCGACAGCAAGGGCATCTTCGCCGACCAGCTCGACGCCATGTCGCGCTCCAAGCACAAGCGCACGGTGGGCGACACGGTCGACCTGTCCCTGCTGACGGACGGCCTGGAAGCGGAACGCGAGCAAGGCATCACCATCGACGTGGCTTACCGTTACTTTGCCACGCCAAAACGCAAATTCATCATCGCCGACACGCCGGGCCACGAGCAATACACGCGCAACATGGTGACGGGCGCCTCCACCGCCGACGCCGTCATCATCCTGATCGACGTGTCGAAAGTCAAACTGGGCGACGACGGCAGCGTGGAATTGCTGATCCAGACCAAGCGCCATTCGACGATTGCCCATTTGCTGCAGATCGAACACGTGGTCGTGGCTGTCAACAAGATGGACCTCGTCGACTACGATGAAACGGTGTACAACCGTATCGTGGCCGCCTACCGCGAATTCGCCCAGTCGCTGGGCTTGAAGGACATCACGCCGATCCCGCTGTCGGCACTCACCGGCGACAACGTCGTCGAACGTGGCGACAAGCTGGGCTGGTACACGGGCCCGACCTTGATCGAACTGCTCGAATCGCTGTCCGTCTACGACGAATCGCACGACACGCCATTCCGCTTCCCGGTGCAACTGGTGGCGCGCCACAACGGTCATGAAGCGAACGACTTCCGCGGCTACATGGGCCGCATCGAAGCGGGCAAGGTCAGCATCGGCGACACCCTCGTGGTGCAGCCATCGGGCCAGACGGCAACCGTCAAGGATATCGTCACCCTGGACGGCTCGCTGAGCACCGCCGTGGTGGGCCAGTCCGTCACCCTGCTGCTCAATGAATACCTCGACATTTCGCGCGGCGACTTGCTGGCCAGCAGCGAGCGCCCCGCCACCCTGCTGAAAACAGTGGTGGCCGACGTGTGCTGGCTGTCGGAAGACGCGCTGGATCTGCGCCGCAAGTACTGGATCAAGCACGGCACCAAGCAGACGGCGGCCAAGGTGACGGCGATCGAATCGATCCTCGACATCAATACGCAGCAGCGCCATCCGGCCGAAGGCTTGAAGCTGAACGACATCGCCCGCATCAGCCTGAACGTGCAGCAGGCGCTGGCGGCCGACGCCTATGCCGATATCCGCGCCACCGGTGCCTTCATCCTGATCGATGAAGTCACCCACCAGACGGTCGCGGCCGGCATGGTTCGGCTCTAACCCCGTATCGTCCAGGAAAGGCAGCCACATGAACAGCTCCCCATCTCTCCCCGGCAAGGTCTACCTGATCGGCGCCGGACCCGGCGCGCAAGACCTGATGACCTTGCGCGGCGCGCGCCTGCTGGCGCAAGCGGACGTCGTGCTGCACGACGCGCTGGTCACCGAAGAGATGCTGGAGCTGTGCCCGCAAGCGCAAAAGATCCTGGTCGGCAAGCGCTGCGGCCAGTTGTCGACGGCGCAGGCGTTCATCAACAAGCAACTGGTCGACAACGCGCGCAAGCACGCCGTCGTCGTGCGCCTGAAAGGGGGCGACCCCATGCTGTTCGGCCGCGCCGACGAGGAATTGCGCGCGCTGGAAGAAGCGGGCATCACCGTCGAAGTGGTGCCCGGCATTACCACGGCCCTGGCGGCGGCGGCCGCCACACAGCAGCCGCTGACCAAACGGGGCGTGTCGCGCAGCGTGGCCTTTTTCACGTCCAGCACGGCGCCGGGCGAACCGGACCAGACACGCATCCCCGACTGCGACACCCTGGTGCAATACATGGGGGGCCGCGAAGCAATCGCCACGGCACAGCGCCTGCTGACCCAGGGCCGCCGTGCCGACACGCCGGTGGTGGTGATTGAAAACTGCAGCCGCCCGGACCAGCGCATCGTGCGCCTGACGCTGAGCGCCCTGGCGCACGGCCTGGGCGACACCCATGGCCCCGTGCTGGTGATGCTGGGCGATGCCATGGCCACGCGCACGCACCAGTCCATCGAAGAAACGGCCGCCATTCTGGCGCGCCATGCTTGAATAAACACACCGTACTTTACCGACTTTAAAGTCAGTAACCGACGTCTTCCGGGGAAACATGATACGATGCTCACGCATCTTTTCTCGAGAAGTTGTTGCGTGTTAGCAATAAATTCACGCTACGCCCCGCCATAGCGCTTGCCTTGCGGTCTCCCGGTTGACGGAGGCCGCTCCGGCAATCTCCCCGAAAAAAGCTGCGCCCGCAGGCTGCAATACCGCGCCGCGCAACTTTAGCCTTACGACCACACATGAATTTCACCTCCATGCGCGAAGCCCTGACTTCGCTCAGCCGCAGCAATGTCGGCGTCGCCAGCGCTGTGCTGCTCAGCATGCTCGCCTCCATCGCCCTGTGGACGGTGTTCCCGAATATCGACGACGAAAACCATTTGCTGGAATGGCTGCAAGCGTTGTTCCTGGCCCTGGCCTGCACCGTGCACGGCGTGCGCGCCTGGCAAGAGACCGACCGCCAGTCCTTGCGCTTCCTCATGCATGCGGGCCTGTGCGCGCTGCTGTTCGGCTTCCTGCTGCGCGAACTCGATATCGACCAGTTCGGCACGGCGCCCGCCTGGGCCCAGCTGGAAAAAGCCCTGCGCGTGGTGGAGTTGCTGATCCTGATACGCATACTGATCTTTTTCGCGCCGCGCGCGCGCAAGGTGTTTGCCCATGCCGGCCTGATTTTCAGCATGCGCATCACCATCCTGACGGCCATCGGCGGCTTGCTGATGGTTGCCGGCTGGCCCTTCGACAAGAAGGTCTTCCATGGCATGCCGGACGCCTACGCGCTGCTCGGCGAGGAAGTCTTCGAACTGGGCGCCTATCTGCTGCTGTTCCTCGCTTCGCTGTCCGACAGCACGGCCGCAGCCCGCATCAGCCTGGCGCCGAAGAAAAAAACGGCTTAAGCACTTTCAAATGAGGATGGCAGCGGCAGCAGCCGTTGCAAGGTAGCGGCCACGCGCAGCAGGCGCGGGTCGTCGTCCTCCGCCTCGTCGCAGGTATCGTTGATGCAGAAAAACGGCAAGCTGCCGAAACGCGCCGCCAGCTCCTCAAGCTGCTGCGGCGCCGCCACATCGCCGCTGGCGATATGCAGCGGATCGAGCATGCGCGACCTTGCGAATCCCTGATGCACCATCCAGCGCGGCACCAGGTCGGGCAGCAATGCCGGCACCTGCCACGAGCGGAACACCGTCGCGCGCACGCCGGCAAACATGGCCGGCGCCAGCCCTTCCAGTGCATGCAGCGCGCTTTTCAGCATGGGCCGCGGCGCATGCGCATACAGGCGCGGTTCATGCAGGTATTCCGCGTACTGCGCCGACAGCCATTGCCGCGACAAGGTCGCGCAGTTGACTGGCGCGGCCACGTCGGCGCGCAAGTCCTGCAGATCATCGTGCAGGTCATCCTGCAGCTCGCTCTCCGTGAACACACTCAAACGCCGGTCCCCTTCCTCGCCAAACCAGAATGCGGGTTCGAACGGCGCGCCGAAAAACACGTCGTCGTTCAGATACAGGAAGCGTTCGGACAGGCCCGGAATATGGTGCAGATACGATTCGATATGGCCGGAGTCGAACACGGGCAGCGATGCATCGGGCATCAGGCTCGCATGGTCGATCACCGTCAGGCGCGGCGAGGCGCGCAGCCAGGCCGGCACTTGCCGGTCCGTCAGCAGGTAGATATGGCCGTGGCCAGGGAAGAAGCGCTCGAGCGCGCGCAGGTTGTAGCGCAGTTCGCCGTTGTCGCGGTAGCGCCCCGCCACGTTGCCGTGCAGGGCCAGCTGGCCGGGATGCGCCTGCGCCCAGACGGCATAGGCTTGCTGCCGGCGCGCGCGCCAGGCGGGATCGGCGCCGTCTACCCACAGGTAGACGATGTCGATGCCGCTCAAGGGATAGGGCTGGAGCGTGGCGCCGCCACGCAGTAATCGGCGATGGCGGCGAGCACGCTGGCGTTCTCGCCGACCGCCTCGACCACCTTCAGGCGCAGTGCCGGATGCTGCTGGCGCAGTTCTTCCAGCAGCAGCGGCAAGTCGCGCAGCACATGTCCGCCCTGCCCCAGGAACACGGGCACCACGGTGACGTCCAGGATGGCGCCGGCGGGCAGCTCGGCCAGCAGGGTCGCCACCAGTTCGGGCAGGCGCGGCGTCATCAGCTCGAGGAAAGCCAGGTGCACGCCGGTACCGGGCATGCGCGCCTGGGTCAGGTCGCGCAGGCGCTCGAACGGCGCGGCCCATGATGCGGCGCGCGCGCCATGGGCAAACAAGATCAGTGCCGGTTTCACGTTCGTCTCCATCAGTGCCGCTCCACCCACCACAGGGCGCCCAGCGCCAGCAGCAGATACAGGGCGCTCGGCGCCACCGCCGTCAGGAAGGCCGGCCAGGTGCTGAGCAAGCCAAGATGCGAGAACAGGGTGTTGACCAGCATGAAGCTCACGCCGATCATGATGCCGATGAAGATCTTCAGGCTGATGCCGCCGCTGCGCGTATGCATGTAGGCGAACGGCAGCGCCAGCGCCATCAGCACGAAAATGGCCAGCGGATCGATCAGCTTTTTCCAGAAGGCGATGCGGAAACGCTCCGTTTCCTGCTTGTTCTCGGCCAGGTGGCGCGTGTACACGGCCAGTTCGCTGGCCGACATGCGTTCGGGATCGGAGGCCGACACCGTCAGGATCTTCGGCGTCACTTCCGACGTCATGTCCTTGCTGGCGCTTTGCACCGTGCGCACCAGGCTCGTTTCCTGTCCAAAGTAGTTCGCCAGCTTCGGCTCGAAGCCGGGCGAGGTGGCCGCGCTGTTCGAGAACGAGGTTTCCGTCACATCGGTCAGGCGCCAGATATTATTGCCCTGATATGTCGCGCCCTTGGCCGCGGTCAGGGTGCGCAAGCGCATGTCGGTGTCGAACTCATACAGCTTGACGTTTTTCAGCTGGCCATCCGGACGCGCTTCGCCCACATTGAAAAAGCGCGAGCCGGTGACGGTGCCCGTCAAGCCGTCGCTCTTGACCATGTCCTTGGTCCACAGGCCCGAGCGAAACTCGCTCGACACGGCCGCGCCGCGCGAAGTCAGCTTGAGGCGTTCGGCCAGCGGCTCCGTGCGCGGCGTGATCAGTTCACCGAAGATGAAGGTGATGACGACGAAGACGATACCGATGCGGAACAGGAAACCGGCCGCCATCGCCGTCGACATGCTCGATGCGCGCATGATGGTAAATTCGGAACTGGCGGCAAACTGCGCCATCGTGTAGATGGTGCCGATCAGCGCCGCGATCGGCATCACCTCGTACACGTGCCCCGGCACCAGCACCAACACGTACAAGAAGGCATACTGGATGGTGTAGCCGTTGCGGCCCACCTTGGGCAGTTCGCCCGTCAGGTCAATGAAGGCTTGCAGTGCCAAAAAGGCGAGCAGCACGAACAGCACCGCCTGGAATATCGAGACCGCAAAATAGCGCTGTAAAATCTTCATTTCGGTGCCGCTTTACTTGTATTGCCGGCGCGACGCGCGCGCTTGAACGCCGCCAGCAGGACCAGCGGATGATGGCGGTGGTTCACATTCAGGCGCCACGCAAACAGCACCACCACGGCCAGCGCCGCCAGCAGGTGCAGCGGCCACCAGGCCAGGCCAAAGGTCATGCGGCCCTGTTTCACGCTCGCTTCGATAACCTTGATCAGGTTGCTGTACGTAAAGAAAATCAGCAGCGCGATAATCAGATTGGTCGAACTGCCTGCGCGCGGGTTGACAAAGCCCAGCGGAATGGCCAGCAAAATCAGCATCAGTCCGATCAGGGGCGCGCTGACCCGCCACAGCAATTCGGCCATGGTGTACGGATTCGGTTCGGCGATGAGCGCCATGGTGCTCATCGCGCGCACGCCCAGTTCCGCGCCCAGTTCCTGCTGCTTGCTCTCGATGCGCATGATGTACTGTTCGAATTCCATGGTCTGGAAGTCCGCCTGCGTCGGCACGCCCTGGTAGCGGCGGCCGCTCTTGAGCACCAGGAAGCGTTCGCCCTTGGCGTCGGTATTGATCACGCCTTCCCTGGCGACAACGACGACGGCGCTGCCTTTTTCATCGACGGTATTGACGAAGACGTTCTGCACCACGTTCTTTTCGCCGCTGACGCCCTCGACGAAGAAGATGCGGTTGCTGCCGGCCGATTCGCGGAACTGGCCTGGCGTGACTTTCTGCAGGTCTTCGCGCTTTTCAAAGCGCGCCACATATTCATCGCTTTTCTTTTGCGCCCACGGCGTGGCGTACAGGCTCAGAACGCCGGTGGCCAGCACCAGCGGCAGACCGAAGCTGAGCACGGGCCAGATCCAGCGCGACAGGCTCAGGCCAGAAGCGAACCACACCACCATCTCCGATTCCTTGTAGCTGCGGGTGACGACCATCAGCACCGAAATGAATCCGGTGAGGATGATGATGGTGGGCAGCTGCATCAGGGCGGAAAAAACCATCAGGGACATGACGTCGGCCGACGCGATCTTGCCGCCCGCCGCCTTGCCGAGAATACCGATCAGCATCCAGGTGAGCAGGATGCTGAACAAAACTGTGAAGGTGGCCCCGGCGGCACTAGCCAATTCACGTCGAAGGGCGCGTTGAAAGATCATTCGGAGTTTATAATTCGGGTCAGTTAGTTGAGTAACACGTTACTAGTAAATGAAAACGGAGAACCAAATGGACTTTAGCATAAAAGCATTCGATACCAAGAGCACCCTCGGCACGGCCAAAAGCGGATGCATCGCGGTTGCGGTATTCGAAAACAAAAAACTGTCGCCAGCGGCAAAATCGCTGGACAGCAAGGGTGCGATTTCGGCTGCGCTGAAGTCCGGCGACATCAGCGGCAAGCCTGGCAGCACCTTGCTGCTGCGCGCGGTCGATGGCGTCGCCGCCGAACGTGTTCTGCTGGTAGGCATGGGCAGCGATGACACTGTCAGCGAAAAAAGCTTCGCAACCGGCGTACAAGCCGCACTGAAGGCCTTCGGCTCGCTGGGCGCTGCGGACGCCATTATCGCATTACCGCTGGCTGAAGTGAAAGAGCGCGACGTAAATTGGGCAATCCGTTGCGTGGTGCAAGCCGCCCACGACAGCGAATACCGCAGCGACTCGCAAAAAAGCAAAAAGGATCCGGCGCCAGCAGGCGTGCGCAAGATCGTCCTGGCAGCGCCAGCGACAAGCGCCACGCGCGGCGCGCTGGCCCAAGCCATCGCCATCGCCAACGGCTCCGACCTGACGCGCAACCTGGGCGATCTGCCCGCGAACGTCGCCAACCCGACCTATCTGGCCAACACGGCCAAGCAGCTGGCCAAGGATTACAAGTTCGAAGTCGAAGTACTGGACCGCAAACAACTCGAAGCGCTGAAGATGGGCAGCTTCCTGTCCGTCACCAACGGCAGCGAGCAACCGCCGAAATTCATCGTCCTGAAGCACATGGGCGGCAAGGCCAAGGATGCGCCGGTCGTCCTGGTCGGCAAGGGCATCACCTTCGACACGGGCGGCATTTCGATCAAGGCCGGTCCTGGCATGGATGAAATGAAGTACGACATGTGCGGCGCCGCCTCGGTGCTGGGCACCTTCCGCGCCATCGGCGAAATGAACCTGAAGCTGAACGTCATCGGCGTCATCGCCGCGTGCGAAAACATGCCGTCGGGCCGCGCCACCAAGCCGGGCGACATCGTCACCTCCATGAACGGCCTGACCATCGAAGTGCTGAACACGGACGCCGAAGGCCGCCTGGTGCTGTGCGACGCGCTGACCTACGCCGAACGCTTCAAGCCGGCAGCCGTGGTCGATATCGCCACCCTGACGGGCGCTTGCGTCGTCGCCCTGGGCCACCACAACAGCGGCCTGTTTACGCGCAGCGATGCGGCGCATGACCAGCTGGCCAATGAATTGCTGGCAGCGGGCAAGCAGTCGAGCGACACGGCATGGCGCATGCCGATCGAAGAGGCGTACAACGAGCAGTTGAAATCGAACTTCGCCGACCTGGCCAACATCGGCACGCCAGGCGGCGGCGCGGTGACGGCAGCGGCCTTCCTGGAAAACTTCACCAAGAAGTACACCTGGGCGCATCTGGACATCGCCGGCACGGCATGGAAATCGGGCGGCGCAAAAGGCGCAACCGGCCGTCCAGTGCCACTCTTGACCACGTTCCTGATCAACCGCGTGTAAGTTGACGCCTGCCGGTGGCGCTGCGCCACCGGCAGCGCGAGGCACAAAAAAGCCGCCACGGTCACTGACCTGGCGGCTTTTTCATGTGTGGCGTATTAATCAGTAGACGACGGGATTGGGCAAGGGCGATGGCGCCACCTTGGGCTGCACCACCGTTTCCGGCACGGCCGGGGCTGGCGGTTTCACGGCGACGGGCGCGGGCGGCGGCGCCAGGCGCGCGGGGTCCTGCATGACGATGGTCAGGATCGACGGGTAGTCGAAGCCGGCGCCCGTGTTGCGATCGACGAAATAACCGACGCCCAGGGTCAGGATGACATTGCCCCAGACGCTGCCATTGAGCTTGGGGTCGATGTGGTCGTCCGTCGCGATGGCCGGTGAACCATGCTTGCGGCAGTCGACCCTCAACGGTTCCTGGCTCTTGCGGATGGTGATGCGTCCGGGCGTGGTGACGAACCACTTGCCCACGTCGTTGCTGAGGATGCAGCCGGCGCCCGTCAGCTCGCGGTTGTCCTGGATGGTTTGCACCAGCACCATCTGCTCGGTGTTGCCCGTCAGGGTGGCGCAGCCGCCCAGGCCAAACAGCAGCAGCGTCCTGGCGGCAAGGGCTGCAGACGATGGCATGCGCATGGGATGCTCGCTTAACGGACGGGAATCGGCTGGTCGCCGGGCACGGCGACGGCGGTGACGCTGTTTTTCGGACTGCCGTCGATCAGGCGGTCGGAATACACGAGGTAGACGAGCGCATTGCGCTTGCTGTCGACCATGCGCACGACGCGCACGTGCTTGAAGAAGATCGAGGCACGCTCGGTGAACACTTCTTCCTGGCGCGGCAGCTTGCCCTTGAATTGCAGCGGCCCCACCTGGCGGCAGGCCACGGCCGCATCGGCCTTGTCTTCGGCCAGGCCGACGGCGCCCTTGATGCCGCCCGTCTTGGCGCGCGACAGATAGCAGCTCACGCCAGCGACGCGGGGATCGTCATACGCTTCGACGACGATCTTGTGGTCAGGGCCGATCAATTTGAACACCGTGTCGACGGAGCCGATGGTTTCGGCATGCGCCGCGGCGCAGGCAAAACCCAGCACCAAAGCGGCAGGCAGCAATTTACGCATGAAGAAAATCCCGGGCACGCACGCAGGCGGCCATCAGTTGATGGGAGCGAAACGCTGGACCATGACGCCTTCGACTTCGATCAGTTGAAAAAACACGTCTTTCGGCCGGGTCCAGATGGAACCGTCCTCGGCGCGATAGACGATCATCGGCGTCAGATCCGCTTCCAGCGTGGCTTCGCACACCAGTTCGTAAATGCCGCCCTTGTAGTGCCGATAACGCATCGCCGTCTCCTCAAGCCGTTGAATCTTCGCTCTTGTCGTCGGCCAGCGCCTTCTGCTTCTGCTTCAGGCCCTGGATCACTTTCAGTATGCCTTCCATGCCGGCCGCGCCATCGGCGCCGCTGAAGGCGTCGAGCACTTCATTGAGCACCTTGTTGCGCACGGTCGCTTCATCGGAGGACATTTCCAGCGCGCGCTGGGCTTTCGCCGCCTTTTCGGCCGCGCTCACGCGCGGCTTGGCAGCCGTCTTGCCATGCGTCAGAGCAGCCTGCCAGATAACCCAGCGGCGCTGGGTCTCGAAAATCAGGTACTCATCCGGTTTATCTTCTCTTCGCCGCACAATGTGGCCGTCACGCTGCGCCCACGCTTCAAATGCAGTTCGCATTTTCTTCCTTTGCAAATGCTACGCGCAAGTCTCACTATTAAAACTGCAACATTTCAAAATAGTACCATCTATTGATGTCGCAAAACAGTCTCATAGATACAGTACTGCAATTTATATAACAAGTCTGGCGGCGCCAGAGACGGAATTGACGCTCCGCCCCCGGCACAGTGGTCATGTAATCGGAATAGCAATTACAACTAATTACAACTGCTTCCTGTTCGGTTCCTAACTTGGCTGTAACAAAGCTGTATGACACAGTTGTTACATTGTGCCATTTTAGTAGTTTTTATCGCGTTTTAGCGAGAAACTTTACACCTTTGTCGCGTCAAACGGCAAGACGCAGCCCGCCACGCCAGCCACTTATGCCAAATCAAACATAGGGGTTGATCAATGATACACAAAAACATAATATTCATGCGCCACGATTGGTTAAATACAAATACTTTATTGGCACCCCTTTTTCGCTGCCAGTCAATAAAGCCATGCCCGGCAAGCGGGGCCGGACGCCATCGGCACGCATGCGGTAAGATTCGCGCCTATCGCCACCTATTCAAGCAAGGATTTTTCCCATGAAACTCGCCACCTGGAATGTCAACTCGCTCAAAGTGCGCCTGCCGCAAGTGCTGCAGTGGCTGACCGACAACCCGGTCGACATACTGTGCTTGCAAGAAACCAAGCTCACGGATGACAAGTTCCCCGTCGCCGAGATCGAGGCGGCCGGCTACCAGGTAGTCTTCAGCGGCCAGAAGACGTACAACGGCGTGGCCATCCTGTCGAAGCTGCCGATCACCGACGTGGTCAAGAACAATCCCCGCTATGAAGATGCGCAGCAACGCATCCTGGCCGCAACCATCGGCGGCGTGCGCGTCGTCTGCGCCTATGTGCCGAACGGCCAGAGCGTCGACTCGGACAAATACGAATACAAGCTGGGCTGGCTGTCCGCCCTGCACGACTGGCTGGCCGAAGAAGCGCTGCAGCATCCGCAGCTGGCCGTCGTCGGCGACTACAATATCGCCCCCGACGACCGCGACGTGCACGATCCTGTCGCCTGGGCCGGCCAGGTGCTGGTTTCGGACAAGGAACGCGCCGCCTTGCAGCGCCTGTTCGACATCGGCCTGACGGACGCCTTCCGCCTGTTCGAACAGGCGGACAAATCGTTCAGCTGGTGGGATTACCGTCAGTTGGGCTTCCGCCTGAACAAGGGCCTGCGCATCGATCACATCCTGCTCTCGCCCGCCCTGGCCGGCCGCTGCAAGGCCTGCGTGATCGACCGCGTGCCCCGCAAGTGGGAACAGCCGTCCGACCATGCACCGGTGGTCGCAACGATCGACTAAGCAGGCAAGCGTTCCAGCAGCGATTGCGCATTGGCGGCGGGTACGGGCGCGGAAAACAGATAGCCCTGCGCATAGCGGCAGCCGTTCGCCTGCAACAGGGCGAACTGTTCTTCCGTTTCCACGCCTTCGGCCACGGCCGACAATTGCAGGCTGTCGGCCAGCGCGATGATGGCCGCCACGATGGCGCGGTCTTCCGCGCTGTGCTCGAGGTCCTTGATGAAGGCGCGGTCGATCTTGACCTTCTTCACGGGGAAGCGCTTCAGGTAGGCCAGGCTGGAATAGCCGGTGCCGAAATCGTCGATCGACAGGCGCAGGCCCATGCCATTGATCTGCCGCAGAATCTCCAGCGTATGCTCGCCGTGCTGCATCAGCGCCGTCTCGGTGATCTCGAATTCCAGCAGCGCCGGATCGATGCCCGTTTCCCGCACCACGGTGCCGATGGCCGCCACCAGGCCCTTGTGCATGAACTGGCGCGGCGACAGGTTCACCGCCAGCGGCACGGGCTGCAAGCCCTGGCGCCGCCAGGCCATGCTTTGCTCGCAGGCCTGGCGCATCACCCACTCGCCCACCGGCACTATCAAGCCGTTTTCCTCCATGATGGGAATGAAGCGGTCCGGCAGCACCAGGCCTTGGCCGGGACGGCGCCAGCGCAGCAGCACTTCCATGCCGTGCAGGCGGCGCGTGGCGATATCGATAATCGGCTGGTAAACCAGTTCGAACTGCTGCAGCGCCAGCGCCGTGCGCAAGCTGCTTTCCAGATCAAAATGCAGGGCCGCCGCCTGGTTCATCGTCTGCGTGAAGAACTGGTAGTTGTTGCGGCCATTGCCCTTGGCGTGGTACATGGCCGCATCCGCATGGCGCATCAGGGCGTCGACGTCGCCGCCATCGTCCGGGTACACGCAGATGCCGATCGATGGCGTCACGTGCAGCACATGGCCGTCGAGCGGAAAGGCGGGCGTGAGCGCCTCGATGATCTTCTCTGCCACGCGCGCCGCTTCGTCGCCGCCGCGGATGCCCGGCACCAGCACGACGAATTCGTCGCCGCCCAGGCGCGCCACCGTATCGCTGGCGCGCACGGCGCCGCACAGCCGGGCGGCCACTTCCTTGAGCAGAAAATCGCCCGTCATGTGGCCCAGCGAATCGTTGATCGTCTTGAAGCGATCGAGATCGATGAACATCACGGCCAGCTTGCGCCCGGAACGCTGCGACGCCAGCATGGCCCGTTCCAGCCGGTCCGACAGCAGCGCGCGGTTCGGCAAGCCCGTCAGGTTGTCGTGATAGGCCATGTGGTGCACGCGCGCCTCGGCCTGGCGCCGCTCGGCGATCTCGCCCTGCAGCAGCAGGTTGGCGCCGGCCAGTTCGGCCGTGCGCTCCTGCACGCGCAATTCCAGTTCGTCGCGCGCGCGGCGCACCGCCTCGGCCGCCTCGCGGCGCGCCGTCACATCGTCGACCAGCCACACGGAGCGGCCATGCGCATGCGCCAGGTCGAACGGCCGGCCGGACAGGCGCGCCCAGAAGCGGCTGCCATCCTTGCGCACCAGCTGGTATTCCGACATGTGCACGCGCCCCGCCTCGAAATCGCGCGCCGTCTCGCCGCGCGCCATCTTCCACGCGGCCACGTCCGGATACAGGGCCTGCACGGACAGGCCGTTGATCTCGCCCGGGCCATAGCCGAACAGTTCTTCCATCTTGCTGTTGGCGCGCAAATTATGGCCGCCCTCTATCACCGAGATGCCCAGCACGGCGCTGTCGAGGATGGCCTGGTTTTCCAGCAGCGCATTGCGCAGGGATTCTTCGGCGCGCTTGGCTTCCGTGCGGTCCTCGATAATCCAGATGGTGCCGGCGGCCGGGTCGTCCGGATTGACGACATAGGCGATCAGCTGCGCCCACAAGGTCGTGCCGTCGCGGCGCATCATCTCCACTTCCGTCTGGAACGGCTTGGCCACCGACAGGAAGGGGAAGGCCGCCGCGCCCAGTAAATCGTAGGACTGCTGCGACACGTACAGCGCGCGCCCGGGCAAGCCCAGCGCCTCGTCGCCGCTGTAGCCGAACATGGCGGCAAAGCCCAGGTTGTAGCGCGTGATCTGGCGGTTCTTGGTGTACAGGATGCTGACAGAGGCATTCGTCATGATGGCCGCCACCTCCATCTGCGCCTGGCGGCTGGCCGTAATGTCTTCAAGGATCCAGATGGCGCCTTGCTCGCTGTGCGTCTGGTCGACAGCCTTGGCGCGGATGCGGCACCAGAACAGGCTGCCGTCGCGGCGGCGGAACAGCGACTCGTCCTGCTCGTACGGCAAGCCCTGCCCCAGCAGCGGCGTGGCTTGCACGCCAAATTGCTCGTAGGCGGCGGGCGAGGGAAACAGCTCGGCGGCGGGCAAGCCCTTCATCTCTTCCTGCGCATAGCCGAACATTTCGGCGAAGCGGGGATTGCAGCGCAGGATCAGGCGCGAACGGGAAAACAGGATGCCGACGGAGGCATTGTCGAGAATGGCCTGCTGCTCGAGCATCAGCTGGCGCGTCGCCTCCTCGGCCGCCTTCTGCGCGCTGCGGTCGTCAAACAGCCAGATCGTGTCGCGCAGCGCGCGGTCGGACTGGCTCTCGGGATTGAGCACATAGCCATACGCCAGGGCCCAGAACGTGGAGCCGTCGCGGCGGCGCATCTCCATCTCGCCCTGGAACGGCAGGCCGCGCCGCAGCAGGGGCGCGGCTTGCCGCACGACGTTCTCGTACGCCGCGCGCGACGGGTACAGGTCGGCGACGGCCAGGCCCACGCCGCTGTCTCCATCGAAGCCGAAGCATTCGGCGAAGCGCCGGTTGTAGCGCAGCACGCCCTTGTCGCGCTGGAAGCCGATGGCCAGCGGCGCATTGTCCATCACGGCCTGCATTTCCAGCATGGCGCGGCGCAGCTGGTCTTCATCGCGCCGGTGGTCGCTGATATCTTCGATGATCCAGACCGTGCCGTCATGCGTATTGAGGGGATCGACGGCGCGCCCGTGCAAACGGCTCCAGAACAAAGTGCCGTCCTGGCGCCGCAATTCCAGCTCCGTGCGGTATGGCTTGCCCTTCGAGAGCAGCGGCGCCGCTTCCAGTCCCAGGGCGCGGCAATGCTCGGCGGAGCGGTACAACACTGCGCCCGGCATGCCCGTCAGCTGGTGGCGCGCATAGCCGAGCATCTCGGCGGCGCGGATATTGCACTCCTCGATGAAGCCCCCCTTGGAAAAGATGATGCCGACAGCCGCGCTTTCCAGGATGGCCTGCTGCTCCAGCATGGTCTTGCGCAAGGCTTGCTGGTCGCGCTGCTGCACGCGGATGTCGGCAAACACGAGGGTCGCACCCGGCAAGCCGTCGTCCACCAGCAGCGGCCTCGACCAGACCTGCACGGCGATCGCGCCCGATACCCCTTGCAGGCTGCTATCCCACTGCCGCTCGCGCCCGGCCGCACCAAGCGCGCCGCGCAGCATGCTCGTGCTCGACGCGCGGTAGGCGTCCGTAAAACAGTCGGCCAGCAGCCGGCCCGCGATATCCGTGCCCAGCAAGGCGTGCAAGGCGCCATTCGCCGCCACCACCATGCCGCAGGCATCGCAGGCGCAGGCCGGCAAGGCGATCAGCTGCAAGGCATCGGCGATGAAATCGGGACTGGTCGGTACGCGGTTCATGGACACCATGGGACGGTTAAGGACGAGATAAACATGTGCCTGGGCAAATATTCCTCCAAGCATCATGGTGCTGTCAGATCATAAACCAGTTTCCACGGGTTTTTTCATATTCCTTATTGGCAATATCTGAAACGCCACAGACCACTTGCAACGCGCCTGTTGCAGCGCCGTTGCATGGCAAGAAATTGAAACAAATCGTTTAGAATAAAGCATGCGCCGCCCTCCCCAACCTCCGCTCGACCACCGCGACAAACCCGTCATCTGGACCGTCTCCGTCTCGCGGTTGTTCGACCTGTTCCGCGACATCACGCTCGAATACGACGATCTGGCGACGATCGAACCGATCAACCTGGGCTTCGACGACGCCGTGCGCCACATCCGCGAACGCATGGCCACCGAGCGCTGCGACGCCGTCATCGCGGCCGGCTCCAACGGCGCCTACCTGAAAGGCCGGCTGTCGGTACCCGTCATCATCGCCAAGGCCAGCGGCTACGACGTGATGCAGGCGCTGGCGCGCGCGCGGCGCATCTCGCCGCACATCGGCGTCGTCACCTACCAGGACCCGATGCCGGAACTGGCGGAATTTGCCGCCACCTTCGGCTTCCAGATCGCGCAGCGCACCTACGCCACCGAGGAAGACGCGCGCGCGCAGATCAATGAACTGAAGGCGGCCGGCGTGAAAGCCGTCGTCGGCGCGGGCCTCGTCACCGACCTGGCCGAGGAAGCGGGACTGGCCGCTGTCTTCGTGTATTCGGCCACGGCCATCCGGCGCGCCTTCGACGACGCGCTGGAACTGGCGCGCCTGACCCAGATCGAATCGACGCGGGGACGCCGCGCGGTGGTGGCCGACACTCTGCGCGCGCGCCACGGCCTGCACGATTTGCGCGGCGAATCGGAAGCGATGGAAGCGCTGCGCCAGTCGGTGGTGCTGTATGCGCGCTCGCCGGCGACGGTACTGATCCAGGGCGAAACGGGGAGCGGCAAGGAACTGGTGGCGCAGGCCATCCACCGCGAAAGCCCGCGCAGCCTGGGCGCGAACCGGCCCTTCATCGCCATCAATTGCGGCGCCATCGCCGAGTCTCTGCTGGAGTCGGAACTGTTCGGCCACGAGGACGGGGCCTTCACGGGCGCGCGCCGGGGCGGCCATGCGGGCCTGTTCGAAGCGGCCAACCACGGCACCCTGTTCCTCGACGAAATCGGCGAAATGCCGCTGGCCCTGCAAACGCGCTTGCTGCGCGTGCTGGAAGAGCGCGAAGTGGTACGCGTGGGCGGCACGCGCCCCATCGCCATCAATGTGCGCATCATCAGCGCCACGCACTGCGACCTGGAGCAGCGCATCCGCGAAGGCCGCTTCCGTGCCGACCTGTTCTACCGCCTGGCCGTGCTGCGCCTGCATTTGCCCGCCTTGCGCGAACGCGCCAGCGACATACCCGGCCTGGCCGAATGGTCGCTGAAAAACGCGCTGGCCGCGCTGGGCGCCCGTCCGCACCCCAACCTGCACGCCGAAATCCAGGCTTGCGCGCCGCTGCTGCGCCGCTACGACTGGCCCGGCAACGTGCGCGAACTGCGCAACCTGGCCGAGCGCCTGGCCCTGTTCCTGGCTGCCGAACCGCTGCAGGCGCTGACACCCGCCTTCGTGCTGGGCGTGGCGCCGGAACTGGCCAGCGCTGCAAGCGCGGCAGCACTGCCGCCGGCACTACAGCCGGCGCCGGCAGCCGCAGCTGTCACTTCCGCGACGCGCCTGGAAGAAGAAAGCGCCAGCGCCGTGCTGGCGCGCTTCGGCGGGCGCCGCGACGCCGCCGCCCATTACCTCGGCATCAGCCGCACCACCCTGTGGCGCCGCCTGCGCACCGGCTGATTTTTCAACCATACCAACAACACCATGGACGACTGGCCTCAGCTGCACGAGTTATGGCAACGCTGCACGACACATGGTGGCGCAAGCGGCAACCAGGGACTGGCGCGCGACCACCGGGACATCAAGGCACTGTATGCGCGCGGCATTTCCATGGAAGACGCCATGCAGTTCCTGTTCCAGGAGCGCCCTACCCTGGAAGCTTTCCAGACGTGGCTGGCTGGCCGCACGCGCGTGCGTCCGGCGCACGCCGCCAGCGCGCACCAGGACGTGCTGTCCGCCGCCGAGTTGCGCCATTTCGAGGAGCACGGCTACCTGGTGCTGCGCGGCGCCGTGCCGCGTACGCAGTGCCTCGCCGCACAAACGGCGATCTGGGACTACCTGGGCGCCAGCCCCCATGATGCGGCATCGTGGTACCAGCCGCACCCGGGCAAGCGGGGCCTGATGCTGCAGTTTTCCGACCATCCGGCCCTCGAGGAAAACCGCCACAGCACGCACATACGCCACGCCTTCCAACAACTGTACGGTACCGGTACCGGCATCTACGCCAGCATCGACAAGGTGAGCTTCAATCCGCCCGAAACACCGCAGCACCGCTTCCTTGGCAGCGCCCTGCACTGGGACGTCAGCCTGCAACAGCCGGTTCCGTTCAAGCTGCAAGGCATGCTGTACCTGAGCGACTGTCCCGCGCAGCATGGCGCCTTTCACTGCGTGCCCGGCTTCCAGCACCGCATGGCCGGCTGGCTGGAGCAAGTGCCGCCGGGCCGCCAGCCGCGCGAATGGGCCGTCGACAATTTGCGGCCCGTGCCCGTCGACGGCATGGCCGGCGATTTCATCATCTGGCACCAGGCCCTGCCCCATTGCGCCACGCCCAACCGCGGCCCGGCGCCGCGCATGGTGCAGTACCTGACCTACCTTCCCGACCATTGCCAGGACCAGGATGTGTGGATCTGAACCGCTCATCCCGTCCTGCCGCCGTTCATCCCGCGGCGCTGGCTGCCGGCCCCCTGCGCCGCTAGCATGGTCGTCAAGGAGGAACACATCATGAAACGAACGATGCAAAAACTGCTTTTACTCGGCACCTTGCTGGCGGGCGCCAGCCAGGCCGCCGCGCCTGCGGCCTTCACGGTCGACGTCACGGGCCAGGGCCGCCCGTTGATCCTGATTCCCGGCCTGGCGTCGTCGGGCGAAGTCTGGCAAGGCACGGTGGCGCGCCTGTGCGGTCCGCAAACCGCGCGCCAATGCCACGTGCTGACCCTGGCCGGCTTTGCCGGCGTGGCGCCCATCGCAGGCGACCTGCTGGCGCAAGCCGAGCAGCAGCTGGCCGACTACATCGTGGCGAAAAAACTGGGCCAGCCGGCCATCATCGGGCATAGCCTGGGCGGTTTCCTGGCCCTGAAATTGGCCATCGACCATCCGCAGCAGACGGGCAAGCTGCTGATCGTCGATTCGCTGCCGGCGCTGGGTGCGGCACAGCTGCCATCGAGCACGCCGGAACAACTGCAAGCCATGTCAAGCCAGATGCAAGCGGCCATGCGGACCCAGGATGCGGCCAGCGCCATCACGAGCCAGCGCCGCACGGTAAGCGGCATGGCCAGCGCGCCGGCCGATGTGGAACGCATCATCGGCTGGGGCCAGCGCTCGGACCGCGAAACGGTGATCAAGACCATGGGCACCTTGATTACCAGCGACCTGCGCCAGGACGTGGCGAAAATAAAATCGCCAACCCTGGTGCTGGGCACCTGGATCGCCTACAAGGATTACGCGCCGCGCGCCGCCATCGAAGCGACCTTCCAGCAGCAGTATGCACAGCTGCCCGGCGTGCAGATCGCGCTGGCCGACACGGCGCGCCACTTCATCATGTACGACCAGCCGGACTGGATGGTTGCACGCATCGAACAGTTCCTGGACTAGGCGGTGAACCTGCCCGTGCACCGGCCGCCGCTGCTGGCCAGGATCAACTGGTACTGGACCTTCCAGCTGGCTGGCTGGGGCGCGCTCGCCCTGTTCAACAGCGTATATGGCGGCTCCTCGCAGCTGCGCATCGTCGTGGCGATTGCCTGCTGGGGCTCGCTGGGCGGGCTGCTGCTGTCGCACCTGTGGCATGGCGTCCTGCAGCGGCGCGGCTGGGTGGCGAGCGGCATGCGCTGGACGCGCGTGCTGCCATCATTATTGCTGTTGGCCGCCATCCAGACGGCCAGCGTGACGGCCGCCTTCCACCTCATGTATCCACCCGATGTGCTGCGCGGCCTGGCCTGGCTGCCTGGTGCGCTGCTATTCTGGTTCGGGGTATTTTTGACCTGGACGGTATTTTACTTTACCGCGCTGTCGCTGCGCCGCGCCGCCCACCTGGAAGCGGAAACCCTGCGCCTGCAGCTGCATGGGCGGGAGGCGGAACTGCGTGCCTTGCAGGCGCAAGTCAATCCGCATTTCTTCTTCAACAGCCTCAATAGCGTGCGCGCGCTGATCTTCGAAGACCGCGACGCGGCCGCGCACATGATCGACCAGCTGGCCAACCTGATGCGCCACGCGCTGCAGTCGGGCCAGCACGCCACCGTATCACTGTCGGCCGAACTGGACGCCGTGCGCGCCTACCTGGCCATCGAACAAATACGCTTCGAGGAACGCCTGCGCGTCAGCTTCGTGATCGAGATCAGCACACCCGCCCTGGAACACGTGCGCGTGCCGCCCATGGCCGTGCAAACGCTGGTGGAAAACGCCGTCAAATATGGCGTGGAAGCGAGCGCCGATGGCGGCGACATCCGCATCGCGGCGCAGCGCGGCACTGGCGTGGACATGCTGCGAATCGAGGTGGCCAATACGGGCCAGCTGCGCGGCGCGTCCGGCTCCACCGGCATCGGCTTGCGCAATGCGCGCCAGCGCTTGCAGCTGGCCTGCGGCGAGCGCGCCAGCCTGGCCTTGCGCCAGGAAGCGGGCTGGGTGTACGCCACCATCGACCTGCCGGAGCCGCCATGAACGGAGCGCCGCTCAAGGTCATGCTGGTCGATGACGAGCGCCTGGCACGCGCCGAGCTGCGCCGGCTGCTGGCGCCGCATGTGCAGCACGGCGCCGTCGAGATCGTGGGCGAGGCGGCCAGCGCGGCCGATGCCGTCGCGCAGATCAGCAAGCTGCGCCCCGACCTGCTGCTGCTCGACGTGCAGATGCCGGGCGGCTCCGGTTTCGACCTGCTGGCCGCGCTCGATGAGGCGCCCGACGTCATCTTTTGCACGGCCTTCGACCAGTACGCGCTGCAGGCGTTCGAAGTGAGCGCCCTCGACTACCTGCAAAAACCCGTGCAGGCGGCGCGCCTGGCCACGGCGCTGGCGCGCGCCGGCGCGCGGGCGCAAGCCGTGCCGCCGCCCGCGCCGCGCAAGGTCTTCATCAAGGATGGGGAACGCTGCTGGTTTGTCGCGTTTGACGATATCCGCCTGCTGGAATCGGAAGGCAATTACACGCGCGTGCATTTCGGCGCGCAGCGGCCGCTGATGCTGCGCACCCTGAACCAGCTGGAAGAAAAGCTCGATCCCGCCCTGTTCCTGCGCGCCAACCGGCGCCAGATCGTCAACCTGGCGCAGGTGGCGCAGCTGGCGCCGAACGCCGCCGATGGCCTAGCCCTGCACCTGCAGGACGGCAGCGTGGTCGCGGTGTCGCGCCGCCGCGCGCAGCAGTTCAAGGCCGCCTGCGGCCTGTAACAGCCTTACTTCAGCGCGGGGATAGGCTGCGCCTGGAAGGCGGGGCGCGGCTGCTCCTTGAGCTTTTTCGCCAGCATGTCGAGCGCCACTTCCAGCTGGCGGTCGGCGCCATTGAAGGTGGCGTGCGGCGGGTTTTCCACCTCCACGTCCGGCACCACGCCCACGCCTTCGATCAGCCACTGGCCATCGATGCCGAACTGGCCGTTCTCCGCCACGCGCGCCATGCCATTGTCGGCCAGGCGCGTATTGTCGCTGAGCCAGACGCCGGCGCCGGCCGTGCGCTTGCCCACCAGCGGCGCCAGTTTCAATGCCTTGATGCCGGCGGCGAAGGTCTCGCCATCGGAATACGTGAGTTCATCGACCAGCACCACCAGGTGGCCGCGGAAAGTGTTCTGCATGTTCGACGACGGCTGCACACCCGGAGGCGCCCAGTAGGCCCAGGCCTTGCGCAGCAGTTTTTCAATGATCCAGCTGTCGATATTGCCGCCGTTATTGCGCCGCACGTCGATGATCAAGCCTTCGCGGTTGATGTTGGCGTAAAAATCGCGCGCGAACGAGGCGATGTCATTGGCGCCCATGGCGCGCAGGTGGAGGTAGCCGATGCGCCCCTGCGAGGCGGCGGCCACTTGCTCGGCGCGGCTCAGCTCCCAGTCGCCATAGCGCAGCGCCGTCTGTTTCGCCATGTTGACGGGCGTGACGATGACCGCGCGCGGCGCGCCTTTGCCACGTTTGACTTGCAGCAGCACCTGCTTGTCGGCCTGGTTCAACAGCAGGTCGCTGATGTCGCGCGCAGCCAGCACGTCCTTGCCGTTGACGGCCGTGATCACGTCGCCCACTTTCACATCCACGTCGGGGCGCGACAGCGGTGCGCGCGCCGAGGGCAATTCCGCTTCGCTGCGGTAGACATGCTCGACCCGGTAGCCCTCGCTGGTGCGCGCCAGCACGGCGCCCAGGCCGGCCGGCGTTCCCTCCTGCTCCGTGCGGCGCAGTTCGCCGGGGCGTATCTGCGAATGCAGGGCGCCCACTTCGGCCACCATCATGCCCAGCACGTCATTGAGTTCGGCCCGGTCCGTGACCCGCTCGACCAGCGGCGCATATTTGTCGCGCGCCGCCTTCCAGTTCACGCCCCGCATCTTCGCGTCGTACAGGAAGTCGCGGTGCAGGCGCCAGGCGTCGTTGAACATCTGCTTCCATTCCAGGCGTGGATTCGACACGAACGTCCAGTCATCGACCTTGACCTTGGCTTTCGACAGGTCGGCCGGCAGCTTGGCGCCCGCCTCGATCACCAGCATCTCGCCCGGGCCGGTGGCCGTGGCCGTGCGGTAGTACAAATGTTTTTTATCCTGCGCCAGGTCGAATTCGCGCACATTGGCCACCAGCAATTCCGGCTTCGAGCCGGTATTGCCAATCGCTAAGGTCTTCAGGCTGGACTTGTTCTCGCCGCTATCGCGCTCGAGGAAATACAGGCGCTTGTCGTCGGCGGCCAGCGCGCTGTAGTTGCCCGCCGCCAGCGGCACTTCATACAGGCGCTCGGCCAGGCCCTGGCTGACGATGGCCGGCAAGGCGGCCGGCACCTTTTTCACGGCCGACTTGCCGCCGGCCTTTTCCAATGCCTTTTCCGCCGCCTGTTCGGCCGCCTTTTCATCGTCCGTCTCGGCCGGCTTGACGCCAGGACGGCTCAGCTCATCGTCGGGCTGGAACGGGAAGCGGTTGCCCGGCTGCAGCGCCAGCGCATACACGCCGATGCGCTTGTCGAACACGGGCCCCATGTTGCGGTCGCCCCACGGCGAGCCGTTGGCCAGCTGGAAATTGCGCGCCGACAGGAAGTACAACCACTTGCCGTCGGGCGAAAACACGGGCGAACCGGACGTGTAGCGGTCGCTGGTGACGAATTGCAGCTGTTTCGATGCGAGGTTGTACAGGCCGATCTGCTCGCGCTGCTCGTTGCTGGCCACGCGCACGATGGCCAGGTTGCGGCTGTCAGACGACCATTGCACTTCGTCGTGCTTGTCCACGCCCGCCTTGCCCGCATCATCGATCAGCTGGTTGCCCCTGGTTGCCAGGTCCAGCAGCCAGAAGCGGCCCTTCTTGTCCGTGTGGGCCAGCCAGCGCCCGTCCGGCGACGGATACAGTTTCCAGCGGTGGTTATCGCCCTGCGTCGTCAGCTGCTCGCCCTTGCCCGAGCCATCGGCGGCGTATTTCCAGATTTCATTCTCGCCGCTCGTGTCGACGATGGCGAAGACGGATTTCTCGTCGCTGGAAAAAACGGCGTCGCGCGCCCGCGCCCCGTCGGGAATGGCAATGTCGACTCGGCGCAGACTACCCGTGCCGGCGATGCTGACCTTGCCGCGCGCCGTGAGGATGATGCGCTCATCCTTGCCGGAGAGCTGCACATTGGAGAGGGTGTCGAGCGGTGAACGGATCTGGCGCGCGCGCTGCTGGTCGAAGTCGGATACGAGATTGATCGGCAATGGCGACGAGTCCGTGCCTGCCGCCAGGTCCAGCACCTGCAGGTCCGCGCCCAATTGATACACGATCTTGCCATCGCCCAGCTGCGCATTGCGCACGTCCCACTGCGTGTGGGTTGTCAAGGCACGGCGGTCGGAGCCGTCGGGCAGCATGCTCCACACATTGTCGCTGCCGCCCGCGTCGCTGATGTAATACACGCGGCCCTGCCACCACATGGGGCGCTTGTTGTTGCCCGCCAACACGGCAGGCTCCGCATGCATGCGCACGGCCTCGCCCTTGCCATCGAGCTCATAGCGCCACAGGGTGGCATGCGCGCCGCCCCGGTAATTGCGCACATTGTCGTTGGTCATGGCCAGGCCGAAACGCGTGAAGAACAGCGTCTTGCCCGCGTCGTCGAGCACAGCGTCGTTGGCGTCGGCCACGGGAAATACGCGCCGCGTCTGCTTCACGGGATCGATGGCGGCGACGATGCGGCGCGAAGCGGGACCATCCGTATTTTGCGTGCTGACCAGCACTTCGCCCTGCGCCGTCCAGCCCAGCACCAGCACGCCGCCATTGTCATACGAAATGCGGCGCGGCAAGCCGCCCGCCAGCGGCATCACGTAGGCTTCCTGCGCGCCTTCATAGGCGGCGGAAAAGGCCAGCCACTGGCCATCGCGCGAAATCGCCGCATTCGTCTCATAGCCGGGATGCGTGGTCAGGCGCTGCGCCGCTCCACCGCGCAGATTGCTTTTCCACAAATCGCCTTCGGCCGTGAAGACGACGGTATCGCCGCGTACGGCGGGAAAGCGGAAATAGCTGCCGGCAGGCGCGGCAGCAGCGTCAGCCAGCAGGCCGGCGGACAACAGAAGCAAGGCAAGAGTGCGGGAAATTTTCATGTAGGCATCCAGATAGCGGTCAGGGCGATGAGGCGGCATGGACATCATGTCGATACCGGACAGCAATTCTGGCATAACTACGACCAAAGAAAACCTTCTTTATTGCCCACAAAGACGTAAAAAAACCCGCGCCACTTGCGTGGGCGGGTTTTTCGTTGACGGCAGGAAGTTTATTCGACTTCCACCGTTTCCGGCGCAGCCGTCGGCGCCGCGTCTGGCGGTTCCGGGAATTCCAGCAAGACCTGGTCCTTGTCGTCGAGGTCGACCGTGACACGTCCACCGGTGACCAGGCGGCCGAACAGCAGCTCGTCGGCCAGGGCCTTGCGGATCATGTCCTGGATCAAGCGCGCCATCGGCCGGGCGCCCATCAGCGGATCGAAACCTTTCTTGCCAAGGAAAGCACGCAGCTTCTCGGTAAACACGGCTTCGACCTTTTTCTCGTGCAACTGCTCTTCCAGCTGCATGAGGAACTTGTCGACCACGCGCAGGATGATTTCCTGGTCCAGCGCGCGGAAGCTGATGGTCGCGTCGATACGGTTGCGGAACTCCGGCGTAAACATGCGCTTGATGTCGGCCATCTCGTCGCCAGCCTGCTTCGAGTTGGTGAAACCGATCGACGTCTTTTGCAAGCTTTCCGCACCCGCATTGGTCGTCATGATGATGATCACGTTGCGGAAATCGGCTTTGCGGCCATTGTTGTCCGTCAAGGTGCCATGGTCCATGACTTGCAGCAGGATATTGAAAATGTCCGGATGGGCTTTTTCAATTTCATCGAGCAGCAAGACCGCATGCGGCTTCTTGGTGATCGCTTCCGTCAACAAGCCGCCTTGGTCGAAACCAACGTAGCCCGGCGGCGCGCCGATCAGACGGCTGACGGCGTGGCGCTCCATGTATTCCGACATGTCGAAACGGATCAGCTCGATACCGAGGATAAAGGCCAATTGCTTGGCCACTTCGGTCTTGCCGACGCCGGTCGGACCGGAGAACAGGAAGGAGCCGATCGGCTTGTCCGTCTTGCCCAGTCCGGCACGGGCCATCTTGATGGCCGAAGCCAGCGCGTCGATGGCGGGATCTTGCCCGAACACGACATTGCGCAAGTCGCGGTCGATCGTCTGCAGCTTGCTGCGGTCGTCCTGGTTGACCGTTTGCGGCGGAATGCGCGCGATCTTGGCGATAATGTCCTCGATCTCGGCCTTGCCGATGGTTTTCTTTTGCTTCGACTTCGGCAAGATGCGCTGCGCCGCGCCCGCTTCATCGATGACGTCGATCGCCTTGTCGGGCAAATGGCGGTCGTTGATGAAGCGCGCCGCCAGTTCGGCCGCCGTCGACAGGGCCGAGGCCGAGTATTTCACGCCATGGTGCTCTTCGAAGCGCGATTTCAATCCGCGCAAGATCTGCACGGTTTGCTCGACGGTCGGCTCGTTGACGTCCACTTTCTGGAAGCGGCGGCTCAAGGCATGGTCTTTCTCGAACACGCCGCGGAATTCCGTGTACGTGGTCGCGCCGATGCACTTCAACTGGCCGTTGGCCAGTGCCGGTTTCAGCAGGTTGGACGCGTCCAGGGTGCCGCCCGACGCCGAGCCCGCACCGATGATGGTGTGGATCTCGTCGATGAACAGGATGCCGTTCGGATTGTCCTTCAACTGTTTCAGCACGGCTTTCAGGCGCTGTTCGAAGTCGCCGCGGTATTTGGTGCCGGCCAGCAAGGCGCCCATGTCCAGCGAATACACAACGGCATTCTGCAGGATTTCCGGCACATCGCTTTGCGTGATGCGATAAGCCAAGCCTTCGGCGATGGCCGTCTTGCCCACGCCCGCCTCGCCGACGAGCAGCGGATTGTTCTTGCGGCGGCGGCACAGGATCTGGATCACGCGGTCGACTTCTTCCTCGCGGCCGATCAGCGGGTCGATCTTGCCTTCGGCAGCGGCCTTGTTCAGGTTTTGCGTGAACTGGTCGAGCGGGCTTTCCTTCGGCTGGCCGTCGACAGGCGCTTCTTCCACGCCTTCGGAGGCTTTCGCGCTTTCCGTCGACTGGTCCTTGCGCACGCCGTGCGAAATGAAATTGACCACGTCCAGGCGCGTTACGCCCTGCTGGTGCAGGTAGTAAACAGCATGCGAATCCTTTTCGCCGAAGATGGCCACGAGCACATTGGCGCCCGTGACTTCCTTCTTGCCGTTCGAGGCGGACTGGACGTGCATGATGGCGCGCTGGATCACGCGCTGGAAACCAAGCGTCGGCTGGGTGTCGACTTCGCCCGTGCCAGGCACGGTCGGCGTGTTATCGCCGATGAAATTGGTGAGGGTCTTGCGCAGGTCTTCTATATTGACCGCGCAGGCACGCAACACCTCGGCAGCGGAGGGATTGTCCAGCAGTGCCAGCAGTAAATGCTCAACCGTGATGAATTCGTGCCGTGCCTGCCGAGCTTCGACAAACGCCATGTGCAAACTTACTTCTAATTCCTGCGCAATCATACTTCCTCCATCACGCACTGCAGGGGATGCCCCGCCTTGCGCGCATGCGTTAAAACGAACTCCACTTTGGTACACGCTATATCTTTAGAGAACACGCCGCACACTCCTTTGCCGTAGCGATGAACACTGAGCATGATTTGCGTCGCCGTTTCACGGTCCTTGTTGAAATACTCCTGAATGATGGCCACCACGAATTCCATCGGGGTGTAGTCGTCATTGAGCAAGGCCACCTGGTAGAGCGGTGGCGGCTTCAGCACTTGCCGCTCCAGCAGGGTTTCTGTGTCGTGCTTGGTTGCCATACGCTTATTCTAATGCTTTCACAGTGGTTGTCATGCGCAATATCTACGCCTTTCCAATTGTTTTCAATCTTACGCGTTTTCTTAATAGTGCGCAGATGGCGACCTTGC